>NZ_JAUBRK010000113.1:0-10840 GCF_036701825.1 Microcoleus sp. MOSTC5
TGCGCTTGAATTATACTGTCAAATCTTTGAACAATTTCCCTCACCATCCTACCTCAATTAAGATGCGATTACCCTGCTATTTTCTCTACATTTATCGGTCCTAATCCCCGTTCATATGCGCTTAAAAATCGGGTTCCGCAGCTAAAAGCTCGATCGACAAATCCATCTGTTCCTTCCTCCGCGCCAAAAAACTTTCGCACTCCTGCCAACACTCCAAAGCCACCGCAAACTGCTCGAAAACCTCTTCTAGAGGCAACTCTCCCGATTCCACCCGATCGATAATCGCTTCAATTCGATCGACCGTTTCCTCATAATTCCAGTCAGACTGGCGCAACGGCGAATCAATCATAACTTTTCTTCCGCATCCCATACTTCTACAATCTTAACTTTCAGCACGCCCCGACTCAACCTCACAGTCAATTCCTCTCCCAATTCCAAACCGTCAGTTGTGCGGACGATCGTACCGTCATTTTGAATTACCGCCGCATAACCCCTTTGCAAAACCGCTGCCGGATTCAGTGCGGATAACTTTTCTTGCAATACCTCCAGTTTACCAGTTACTTGCCGCAAAGTTCGGGATGTAGCAGGCAAGCGTTTTAATCGATTTTGTAACAGTTGCAAATGCTCTTCTTCTGTCTGAAATCTTGCCCGCACAGCGTTTGCTAAATTGACCATTCGCTGCTTGTGTTCTAAGTAAATATCTGCCAAAATTGGTACAGCTTGAGCCGCCGCCGCAGTGGGAGTGTGGGCTCGTTTATCTGCTACTAAATCGGCGAGAGATTCGTCTCTTTCGTGCCCGATTCCTGTAATAATTGGAATCGGGCAATTCGCGATCGCCCTGACAACTCTCTCATCATTAAAACAAGCCAAATCTTCCGCAGAACCGCCGCCGCGCGCTAAAACGATCGCATCAGCCCTACCGTCCAATTCTACCCGAGCGATCGCCCTAGCAATGGCAGCAGCAGCCAATTCTCCCTGCACTCCTGTCGGCGACAGCAACACCCGCAAACCCGGATATCTTTGGGCTAGAGTGCGCTGAATGTCCCCCCAAGCAGCACCGGTATCGGATGTCACCACGGCGACAATTTGCGGGTGTGCGGGAATCGGGCGCTTTCTGGCGGGATCGAAGAAACCCTCAGCCTCCAAGCGCGATCGCAATTGCTGCAACCGCAAAGCCTGCAATCCTTCCCCAGCCGGTAGCGATTGCACAACAGTCAACTGGTACTCGCCGCGATTTTTGTAAACCCGAATGCTTCCCAAAACCAGCAACTGTTCTCCTTTTGCGGGCATTTGCACCAATTTTTGCCGCTGAGAATTCCACACCACGCAGCGAATGGCAGCGCTTTTGTCGGTGTCGCAAAGAGTGAAAAAGCAGCCGCTGGGGTGGTGCGAAACGTTGGACACCTCGCCTGTCAGCCAAACTGATTGCAGGTTGCGATCGCCCTCCAACAAGTCTTGCAGGTAAGATGTTAGTCCGGCAACAGACAACGCTGTATCGGGAAGAATTGAAGTCATCCAATTTTAGATTTTAGATTTTAGATTTTAGATTTAGGCTACTATCAATACTTCGGACAGTGTGTGATTGCCAACCGTAAAATAAGGGTTTCAGGGCGATTGCGCAATCTAGTTCCTAACGGAAAATCAATGGTTTCAGACTAGGATCTAAAAATAGTCCGGACTATTGTACTAGATCTAAGGTAATTTATTTGTATACCGATCGGCAGATCGTTAATTAACTGCAAACAAACTCATGATATCAGATACAACGACTTCGATGAATGTGCTGCGCCAAGAGGCTGCGGCGATCGGCATTACTGAGGCCGAAGCCAGAAAATATGGCGACCTCCGACATAAAAGAACTTGGTCTTTGGCGATCGAACATCATCTCTCAATGCAAGATTTTGCCGATCAAATAGAAACATCCTTCACAACTTGCGAATCCGATTCCTCCAGCGCACTCAACCACTCTCAGACTTCGGAGTCGAAAGGCTATGGTATTCAGCTTACTGCGAACCTAGGCGAATCTAGAGTAACCAGGGAGAACCAAACAGCATCTCTTCCTTCGTTTCAACAGCCAGCAGAAGAAATCGGGCGATCGCAGGGCAATTCTGAGCACCGCAGCAACCAAAGCCGAGGCTTTAAACAAGTAGTTCAAAATCATATTAAAGCATTAACAATTGCATCCGCAACCCGCACAAATCAGCCCAATTCAGCACTGGGAAATTGGGTTTGTCCCGAGTGCGGGCCCGAGGGCGAAATTAGCTGTCACCTGTGCGAGGGTACTGGCAATGTAGACGATATTGCAGCTATTGGGTGGACGCTAGCTTATATGGAAATGTTGGGCTGTTCTGCTCGCGAAATCGAACCGCTCAGGAAATTTCCGCCTTCCTCAAATATTCTGGAATTGAATTTAAAAGTTTGTGTTGCTATAAAACAAAGTAGCGAAGTTTTAGCCCGGACTGAAAAATGGGTAATTGGTAATTGGTAATGGGTAATATCCTATTCGGTTACATCGCTCCGAATATCCAAGTGCTATTCGTCCCACTCGCGAGCAAAGAATCTGTACATCGCCCAAGCGAAGAAAATGGCATCTAGGAAAATCATCAAATTCTATCTCTTTCTTCCCATCTCCCAAGTCGAAACTCAAAAATTTCCCCCATCCCCTCATTTTCCGTCGCTAACAAACAATATGGATTCCAGTTTTTTCAAAGCAACTTCTAAATCATCATTAACAACCTGAAAATCAAATTCCCCCGCAGCTTCAATTTCCTCTTTAGCCCGCAGCAACCGACGGGCGATCGCACTTTCGGAATCTTGACCCCGACTCCGCAAGCGCCGTTCCAACTCATCCCAAGAAGGAGGTAAAATAAAAATTCGCAGCGCCTCTGGAAAATTATTCCTAATTTGCCTCGCCCCTTCCAGCTCAAGTTCCAAGATTACCGATTTTCCCTCACCGATTCCTTGTTTGAGACCCAAATAAGGAGTACCGTAAAAATTACCGGCAAACTCGGCCGATTCGGCCAATTCTCCAGCCTCAACCATTTGTTCAAAGCGGCTGCGGCTGACAAAATAGTAATGCTTTCCCTCAATTTCTCCCTCACGGGGCGATCGAGTTGTCACCGATACCGAAAGATACAATTCGGGATGGCGATTGAGGAGCGATCGTAATAAGGTGCCTTTCCCCACACCGCTAGGCCCCGTCAGAACAATTAATTTACCGGATTTCATTTTTAGAATAGAAACGTGTAACAATTTAAGTTTCTGCTTACTTTAGACTGTAAACGCTTAAATTGCAACTGACCAACCTCAATCATCCCGACCTTGAGCGTCTTTGCCGATCGCAAAACGATTAGCAACAGTTTCCGGCTGAATCGCCGAGAGGATGACGTGACTCGAATCTGTAATAATTACCGCTCTCGTGCGGCGGCCGTAAGTTGCGTCAACCAGTTGTCCCCGCTCCCGCGCATCAGTAATAATCCGCTTAATTGGCGCTGACTCGGGACTGACAATGGCAATCACTCGATTAGCAGACACAATGTTACCAAAACCGATATTAATTAATTGAATATCCATGAAAATCTTAATCTGTAGGTGAACGATTGACTATCAATCCTTACTTTTTATCATATAATATACAAAGATTTTTTCTGACAATCCTTAAATTAATCCCAACTAAGTGTTTTAGTTTATACCTAATTTTTTGACCCACTTGACGCCGATTACCCTGTTCTTTATCAAAAATTTAAAAAAGACTCGCTGTTGCCGCTCTATCTTAAAGATTCGGTAAAACCGTCGATTTTTAGTTGCTAATAAAAGCATTAGCTGTATCGAGAAAACACCCCTTAAATATTGCGAAATATAAAGTTAATTTCAGGGAGAGGGAAAGTTAAGTATAATCAGCGCTCAAGGACAGCAAATATTTGCAAATGCGGGTTTGATGAGCCTTCAAACTAAACAAAAATCTGCTGGCGATCGCACTTTCTGCCCGATTTTTCACCGCAATATTGGGGATGATGTGCCAAACTACAGATGTTTATTGCATGATGTTCTACAATAAAATGGGTTTGTAGTGAAAATTTTAGTCCTATTAATACCAATAAAAAAAGTGTTTAATACCAATAAAAAAAGTGTGGCTCCAATTATCAATTTTATAACAATAAAACTTACGCAAAAATAACAATAAAACTTACGCAAAAAGTTTTACGCATGAATTATAACGTGTTCCAGGTTTATGAATTGTAGGGACACGGCAATGCCGTGTCCTACGGGGAACGAACGATCTGTTGTGTGCTTAATAAACCTGGAATCTGCTGAATAGCGGTAAGACTTCATCCACACCGCACCCTACACATACATGATATGCCTAAATCTTGTTTAACAAAAAACAGGGATTAATGCAGATAAATTTACCCGCATTAATCCCCAGTAATTCCACACTTAATTAAGCCGCAACTAAACCGCTGTGCCTCAACAAAGCTTTAGTGCTCGGTTCGCGTCCCCGGAAAGTTTTAAACACTTCCATCGGGTGCAAACTGCCGCCCAATCCTAACACTGTATCTCGGAAGCGCTTGCCTGTAGATGCGATCGCCATTTCATCTTCCAAACCCGCTTCCTCAAACGCCGCAAAAGCATCAGCGCTGAGCACTTCCGCCCATTTATAACTGTAATACCCTGCCGCATAGCCGCCCGCAAAAATGTGTCCGAAAGCGCACAAAAATGCGTCTTCTTCCAGAGGAGGCAAAACAGTAGTAGTTTTAGCGATGCGGTTGCGGACATCGGCCACAGTTTCGCTGCCGCCCGATCGGTAGCGGTGGTGCAATTCGATGTCAACGCTGCTAAAATGTACTTGCCTGAGCATGGCGGTGCCGCTCATGTAGTGGCGCGCTGCTAGCAGTTTTTGGTAGTAGTGTTCCGGCAAAGTTTCCCCGGTTTCGTAATGCTTTGCCATCCCGAACAAAGTCGCGCGGTCGTAACACCAATTTTCCATAAATTGACTGGGCAATTCCACGGCATCCCACTCAACATTATTGATGCCCGAAGCCCCCGGATAGTCTACCGTTGTCAGCATATGCTGCAAACCGTGACCGAATTCGTGAAACAAAGTTTCGACTTCCAAAAAAGTCATTAAACTCGGTTTCCCGTCAACAGGAGGACTTTGGTTGCACACCAAATAAGCCACCGGCAACCGCGTGGTTGTCTTGGACGCTTCCACAAATTTAGCGCGCACCACGCACTCGTCCATCCAAGCACCGCCGCGCTTTTCCTCGGGGCGGCTGTAGGGGTCTAAATAGAAATTGGCGATCCTATTTCCTGCTTCGTCATCTATTTGGAAATAGCGCACATCTTTGTGCCACACAGGAGTTTGACCGTCCGCCGCAGTTACTGTCACGCCGAACAGCCGCTTGACTAATCCAAATAACCCCTCTAATACCTGCGGCAAAGCAAAGTAAGGGCGCAATTCTTCGGCACTAAAAGCAAACTTTTCTTCCCGCCGCCGTTCCGACCAAAAACCGATATCCCAGTGCTTTAAATCCTTAGCTTCCGGCGCGCCTTTTTCGGCAGCAAAATCTTTCAATTCTTCTAAATCTTTGACAGCAGCACTGTAACTAGCTAAGCGCAATTCTTCTAACAAAGCTTCCACTGCTGCAACGTCGGGAGCCATTTTGCTCGCCAAGCTCAATTCGGCATAACTGCTAAACCCGAGCAAAGCAGCTTTTTCCTGGCGCAAAGCTAAAATTCGATCGGTCAACGGCCAGTTATTCAATTCTCCGCTACTTGCTCTGCTGATAAAAGCTTTGTACAACTTTTCGCGCAAGTCGCGGCGGGTGCTGTGCTGCATGAAAGGGCCGTAACTCGGAAAGTCTAAAGTAATCCGCCAAGGGCCGTTTTCGGCATCCGCATTTTCTTCGCCCGCGCTGCGAGCGGCTTGAGCTGCTAAACTCAACAAACTCGGCGGCAAACCGTCAATTTCGTCTTTGTTTGTGAGGGTGATGCTGAATGCTTTGGTAGCGTCGAGGACGTGATTGGAAAATTGGGTAGTAATTTCCGCCAATTCTAATTGAATGGCATTAAAACGCTCTTTTTGCTCGCCTTTTAAACCGACGCCTGAGAGTTGGGCGTCTCGGAGAGCGGCTTCGACAATTCGCTTTTGAGCTGACTCTAAGCTGTCCCAATTTTCGCTAGCCCGCAGCGCTTTAAAAGCTTCATAAAGCGGTTTGCTTTGACTGAGCTTGCTCCAAAATTTTACTACTTCCGGCTGCACTGTTTCGTGAGCCGATCGCAGTTCCGGGCTATTTTTCACCCCCATCAAATGTCCGACAATGCTCCAGCTCCAATTTAAACGCTCTCCGAGCCGCTGCAAGGGTTCTACTAAACCGCTCCATGTCGGCTCGACAGACGATTCTAAGGCAGCTAGCGAGGCTTCTAGTTCGGTCAGCAGTTGGGTAACAGCGGGGACTACCTGCTCTGGTTTGATCGCGTCAAATGGAGGCAATCCTTGACCGATTAGTAACGGGTTATCAGCAAGAGTGAGAGTTGCAGTCATAGAATTTTGTTGTAGCAGGTTGAAAACAGGTGAACTACGCAGATTAGCTTTTCATTTTGTAACACATTTGTCGAAAAAGTTGGGATCTATTCGCGGTAGAGTCGGAGAGTCAGAGAGTGAGAAAATCTTCCTAATGACTAATGACTAATGACTAATAACTACTGACTATTCTGCTGCAACTCCTTGACAACCGAGATTAAGCGCTTGAGGTGAGGTTTAACAACTTCTTGCTGCTCGTGTTCCAAACGGTGGATTTGAGCTTGGACGATTGACAAATCACCAGTCGATTGGTGCGCGGGAGCTTGCAGTTGGCTTTGCAAATTGGCCATGACTTTCTGGATTTCCAAAAATCGAGTATTTACTACTTCCCAGTCGTCTCGGGTGATAGAAGTTTCTGCCAAGCCTTGCGTGGCGCTTTCGAGTTGCTCTATAGCCTGTTCCACAGCTTGGAGATTCGCCGATTGGTCAACCGATAAATCTTGCAGTTGTGCGCTCACCTGCTGGCGGACATCGAGCACAGCAGACGCCACGATTTCTTGCAAAGAAGCTACCGACTCTCCTAAACTCAGCAACTGCCGCTGGATGTCGATCGACTCCTCAAAACCTTCTGCCCCAGGCAGTGCAGCCATTTGCTGGCGCAGCGCTGCAATATCTGCTGACAACTGCTTGCGCAATTTAACAATTACCGTCACCGCTGTTTTTTCGACCTTATTTACAGACTTTTGCACTTGAGCCATTTCGGAATTTTGATGCACCCGCACTTGCTGCTCGAACCGATATCTGTTAGCAACATTCAGGGACAAAGCCAAAGTTAGGGGAGCCACCCCGTAAAAAGCTTGACCCGACACAGCCACCGCCAGGGAACCCACACCAGAGGCCGCCAGAGAGGCGTACTCTGCCAGCTCCAGCCAGTGCCTTTGAGGAAAACTTTGCCTCAACTGGTTTCCAACATAGGGGTTTGGCTTCCGCACGGCTCTTTGAGTCATAGTATTTTCTCGTTGTTGGTAAGGTTGCGAGACTGGGTGGAGCATCTATTTCTATCCTTTTTTCAGTTATATGTTTTAGATTATTTCCTGAAACTATTCTATTTTTACCTTTGTCAGCAAGCAAAGGATGACTGACATCTGATTGTGTATTTGGGAGCTGACGGCGATCGCGCCCAATTCCGGCTGTTAAAAGGTTCGCCCCAACGCGCCCTCTATTTTACAGGAGTTAGGGTCATCGGGTTCGGGCGATCGACAATAGCTGCCCAGGCTAACCGAACAATGCCTAAGACTATTTTAGATTTTAGATTTTAGATTTTAGATTAAAAGTTAAAAAAATGCGACCTACTGACGGCGATCGGGGTTTGGAGCTTGTCTGGAGTTGCATTTTTGTGCGCGCATTGGTATAATCTAATGTTTCTCAATTGCCCGGATAAAATTTACTGCAAAAATTGACCGATGAACTCAGAAAAATCAGGAATTGCCGATCGGCTAAAGTCCATTTTCACTATCGCCATCTTTATCATTCTCGTACTAGCAGTAGGCTTTTTAAGCGTTAATTTTATTTCAGCTCTCTATGCCAAATTTTCTTAAAATTAGTCCTGGACGCATCTGGTTCAGAAACCATTTTTTTTGATGATAATAGTTCGTCGCAGCCCGCAGACTCGGTAAAAAACCCGGTTTCTAGGAGTCGGATTGCGTAATAGCAAGTCGGACAAGGCAATGCCGTTGCCCCACTTCAAAACAGGCGATGCCAGAGACGTAAATATCACCCAATTATGTTGTAGAGAAAGGGCACTGCCGTGTCCTGACCGTGGGTAATTTATCATAATTTCAACTATAAAGATTGTGATCTGGGTCTAGCCAGACAATATAAAAAACATTTTCACTAAAAAAGCCATGCACCCTGCCGCATTCATTAGCAGGTATTTAAAACTGGTACGGAACATTTACTAGCTCGTCTTCATTGGAAATCCCAAAGCCATTAGGTTCAGTAGTATTTTTCCAAACTATACCATGATATCGCAAACTTTTACTCTGATTATTGATAACTTCTGGAGCGTTCGGTAGTGCTTTTATGTAAAGGATGGAGAAAATAGAGGGGGTTGAGTCTTCAGGATTGCTAATCGGATTTGGTGATTGTAGTCATGAATAAAATTCCAAATAGCACCAGCCATGATTCTCCAACTTCTTAGAAAACGATAATGTCTTCCTGACTAATCGCGAAATTCGCTGCCTTAGAGTATTATTTAATCGTTCAATGTAACTCGTCAATCCGCTTTCTTTCCCCACAGGCTGATGCCGTGAATGTCGGTAAAACCGCAGCATATGCCTCCCAATGATCGGTATAAATCTTGGCACTGCAGGCGATAGACACTCGGTAGGGAATCCCATAATGCAAGAGCCGACTTTAAGGAACGGTCTCCAATATGACATCCGTGAACTTCCCGAGTCTTGGCATCCATCGCTAACCAAACCCATTGTTTATTCCCTTTGTTGTCTACTTTCATACCATAGTTCATCCATTTGGACGGTGTGTTTTCCAACTTCTTTTGGGCTCACTGTAGCCTTGGGTTCTACGGCAGTGTACAAGTGGTTTACATAATGCAAGAAGCCAGAAGAGAGGAAACACCCATGAAGGAGGGCAATGCCAGCAAGAGAAATCCGTTCCAGGAGAAGCAACTCAATTTTTGCGCCCGGTGTCGGTGTTTTTGGGTTGCCACTTAGGATTTTCGACTTTCCTGGCGACCACAGTCACGACATTTATGGTGAAAGTTTTCCGCGACGAGTCATACCATTTTTCATCACATCGTCAGAACCACAAGTGGGACAAATCAGATAGGGTTTCATCATGAGACTCCTCAAAAGATTGGCATAGAGCTATTATCCTCTATCCTTTACATAAAAGCACTACCTAATTTGTGCGGACTTGAGTAACGCAAATATGAGCGGCGTCAATTTGAAAAATGCTAGTTTGAGTGGTGCTAATTTGAATAGTGCCTACCTAAGTGGTGCCAATCTCAAAGGTGCTAAAGTTAGCATTTATGACCTGAGTGGTGCTTTGCTTGAAGGCGCTATTATGCCTGATGGCTCGAAGTATAAGTCTCGGGAATATCTGGTCAAAAATTAATAAATTGATGCCAGTTGGTTGATGACTTTGATGTCAGCTTTTCTACTAAAAAGGTGACGATATCTTTAGTAGAAAAGCTTTGGCTTACTGAAATGCGGTCGCTACTAATGGTGAGAGATTACTCTTTAATTTCTGAGACATACAATGTCCGCTCAAGAAGTTGTTGCCTTGCTCAATGAATTGGTAACAGGCTTTGATGAAATGACAGAAAAATACGGTATGTCTGCGATCGCTCCCCGTGCTATGGTTTAGTTTATATTGCATTATCTGTAATTGAGGTAAAGTTGGGCAAATCCAAAGATTACGCCTTAAACCGCTGCATTTAGGCGGAAAACCCCCTTAATTTATTTCCTCAAAACTGACAAACCAATAAGCAACGCTCATTCTATGGCTACAACAAACGACGAGCCATTACCCTTACACGAACTGATTTCGCGGATTTTAGCACCGGAACCCTCATTTCAGAAGCCGAAGGGACTTCTATCGGGGCTGGGTACAATGCAAGCCCTCAATCAGAGCCTCGCAAATCAACCCCTGCTCGATTTCATCAACGCCACTTTGCGGGGAATTAGTCAGGTCATTTTTGTCAACAACCCTTTAAGTGGATTGCTAATCCTCGTTGCTATGTTCATTCAGTCTCCCTGGCTGGGGAGTATGAGCTTAGTCGGGACTGCCAGCGCAACGCTAATGGCGATCGTCCTCAAAGCCAATCCAGGCGCCATCCAGAATGGGATCTTCGGGTTGAATGGAATGCTCGTTGGTGCGGCGATGGCTTTCTTTGGGGGGTTTGGTAATGGAGCCTGGAATCCTGTCTGGGCGATCGCCATCATTATCCTGTCTGCTCTCGCAGCGGTGGCGATGGAAACGGTAGGGACGTGGTTTGCCATCCGGTTCAGAGTGGCTCCCCTGGGCATCCCATTTAATGGGGTGATGCTGACCTTTCTACTCCTGCTGGCATTTGTGCCCCAACCCTTCTTCGATCTGGGGCCGCCGCCACCCCCTTTTCCAGCGGGTGCAATTGACGGATTTCGCTTGGTACAATCGCTGCCGATCTGTCTGGGGTAGGTCTTTTTCTCAGACAAGCTTATTTCAGTTGTGCTAGTCGTCCTAGGGCGTCGGTTCAGTATTAGGAGTTGACAAAAAAAGGAATTTATGAAATTAGCCAGTGCATGAGTTCGAGTC
>NZ_JAUBRK010000114.1:0-10753 GCF_036701825.1 Microcoleus sp. MOSTC5
TCGCTTCTGTGATTTATTGCGTAAGCGTTGCTTGCCGTAGGCGTCGCATCCTTCTTTAAAAACTGTCCGGAGTATTGAATGCTAATAATTTTAAAAAAGCACCAGTTTAAACAGTCTTCCATCCGTTGATATCTCCTAATAGCCTCAAAAGAACGGTAAAAAAATCAACTTTTTTACCCGCATATTCAAGTCGATTTTGCATTTTAGTTGGTGTATGATAGCCATCAAATATCGCCCAATTTGCTGATTACTAAAGTGGGAATTAAATACTAATTTACCGGATAAGGTGAAATAATAAAACACAACATTTAACTATTTTAATTACAAATTCAAATTAACTCATTTAGGACTTGTGCATCAACGTTTTTTGTTAAAAAAATATTCCTACAGCCATCCTTATGGTAAAAGAAATAGTTTTTTGATTGTAGAGGGGCGGGTTTATGAAGATCCTGGACGTGGATTAAAGATTTTAATTAACCCGCCCCTAGGATATTTTTTACCTATAAAAAGAATCGATCGCACAGCATATAAAATCCCAGAGCGCAGGATTTTCGGAGGGGAAAGGGTGAATAAAATTATTAATTTTAAATTATGGATATGTGTCCTCTTGCAGTGTCAAGAGGTATCGAGCGAGCGACCTATCTGGGCTTTGTAGCTAAGATAATTTCCCGGTGGAAAACCGGGAAATTATCAACTAAATCAACCTTTTTTCTGGCCTTGCAGCTTAGTTTTCCAATTGGCGATATTCTTCTGAGCCTGCTGATAGCTCTTAGTACCCGACGGCACAAGCGAAGCAGCTTCAACTGCCTCTTTCAGCTTTCCTTGAGAGCCGCGCAACTGAGCAATTTTGAGAATACTTTCGCTCCACTCTCCAATCAACTGCTGAGCTTCTTCATACTTCGGCTGGCCGGGCTCAATTTTATTAGCTTGCTGGATGCCTTGACTGTAAGAAGAGGCAACCCCCCGCTTAATTTGACCCTTAGCAGCCGATAGCAAAGCAACATTTACGTTCTGGTCTTTGGATAGCTCCTCCCACTGAGCGATCGCCTCTTTCGACTGATTGTAAACAGGCTTATTGACATCAGGCATCAATTTAGCCGCCCCGATCGCTCCCTGGAAATCGCCCCGAGTAGCCCGCCCGTTAGCTATATCCAAAATCGTTAAACTCCAGCGCTCAATATCCTGCTGAGCCTGCGGGTAAAGCGGATCGCTAGCGGGAATCGTTCGAGCCTTAGCCACCGCCTTATTAAAACTAGAAACCGAACCATCCTTGAGAAAAGTTTTCGCCTCAGCCCACACCTGCTGGCTCGATGGCGGCTGCTTGGTTCCAGTTCCTGCTTGCACTGCCCGCGGTTGGTTCTCCGACACCCCGGCACCAGCAGATTTTTGAGATTCAGAGTTTTGGCCATTTTGAGCAGCCGATCGGGGATCTCCTTCCTGCTGACCGATAAAAATTGATTTGTTCGTCAGAAAAACACCCAACAGCAGCACCAAAGCCGTAGCAGAGCTCCACAAAATTAGCTGTTGCAAAAAAGACTTATCCGACCCGCCGTTATCCTCATTCTCCGGTTTTTGCAAGTTCGGTCGATCGCCCCCCCGATCGGCAGCGCCCACAGCACTCGGCTGCGACACAGGCGGCATCTCAACCGACGAATCCTGAGCGTTGCGAACTGCCGGAGGCAGATCCATTCGAGCCGTAGCCGTCGCCATTTCTGGGCGATCGAACCCATCAGCCGTATTAACCGCCATATTGCCATTGCGTCCTGCCAATACAGCAGTTTGCACTCCAGAAGCATCCGGCAAAATCACCAAATTAGCCTTTCCTGGAGGATTCACCACCATCAAAGGTTCTTGTTTAGGACGCAAATGGTGGTCGCACAGCTCCGGCAGCCGATCGCTCAAAAAACGGTCTAAACCCTTAAGGGTCATGCACTGTCCCGAGCGCAGTCCCTCCAAAAGCGCCGTCGTAAAAAACCCCTGACGCAAAGCCGAAGTTTCCCGCGAAACTTGATTCGGGCGGCAAGAAAGCACAGTCGGAATTTCCAGTTGCCGCGCCAGCTCGGCCGTTTGAGAGCCGATCGTGTCCCCCGCTTTCACAGTCTGGCTGCGGTTCATATCAACCAGCACCAACACTGTTTCGGTAGGAGCGTTTTTCAGAGTATTCAACAGCAACTCTACCGGAATCCCGGTACCCGGAATGTCAGCCGGATTGCCATCAACCGGCATCAAATAATCCTTGCCTTCATAGCTGACACCGTAGCCGCTAAAAAAACACCAGAGTAAATCTCCATGTTGCAAATGTTCAGCGCAGAGGCTTTGAGTCAACCTCAGAATATTTTCCCGATTCGGATATGTAGATTGACCCCACAACGACGGCGAGCTATCGGTCATGAGCAAACATCCATCCGGCGCAAAACCCGCCTCCTCAGTCAAAAAACCGTACAGTGCCTCTGCATCCTCTTGGGCATAACTCAAAGGCTGGAGTAACTGATATTGATTGATGCCTATTGCAATACAAGCGTGATGTTTCATCTCCATATGCCCTATATATATAGTGGACAGCTTGCACAAAACGATAACACATAGCCGTTTAAGGTTATACCCACTTTCGCCCGCAGTCAGATACCAGTTGTCCGAAGGCCAAAGTCCCAACAAGCGCCCAAATTTAGCATCCTACAATTTAAAATATTTATATTGCAGTAAAAAATTATACCCTGTGTCTGCCTTTAGAAAAATGACGTTAAATTGGATACACAGGCCAGTCTATTTGACTCTTTTTTTCTGAAAACTAGACCAAAAAGGAATAACCCGCCAATGATCTCTATAGCCCAAAAAGAAATCTCCGCCCCCAGCGAATCGCTACTGAAGCAAAAGCATCCTAAAACTCACAGCCACTATAGGTTCCAGGATTTTTTTTCCTTCGATAACCAAATAGGTACAATTAACGACTGGAATAAGTCGCGCAACATTTTTACCAGCGAAGACTTCATTATCGGTTTGGTGGAGGGACTCGAAGAAGAAGTAGGCCCGGCTTCCTCTGTCATAATGTATACTATTGGTTGCCATTGGGGGCTGCAAGATTCTGAATTTTTTCAAAAATGGTTTAGTGCCGAATTCAACCAGAACATCCGCCAGTCAAATCTCCTGTTTCTGCTAGAAACTTGGTGGTGGCCTTTCACTGCTCAAGGTTGGGGTCGCTGGGAAGTTGACATGAGCGATCGCAAACACGGCTGCATCTTCATCAATATCTTTGACTCAGCAGTTGCTCGCACTTTGGGCGACGTAGGCAAACCGGTTTGTCACCTATATGCCGGTTTGTTCGCCGGTTTCTTCGGATCTCTAGTCAAAAAGCCTCTGAGCTGCATAGAACTCCAATGTTACTCAATGGGAGAAACATATTGCAAGTTCCTGCTCGGCAACCCTGATAAAATTGATGCAGCAGCATTCTGGCTCAACGAAGGTGCCAACGCCCGCGATATTCAAACTCGACTGCAACACGGTGAAATATTGCGGTAAACAACAACGTGGAAAGGCACATCCCCTGCCCTGCCTTTCCTCCCACTAATTTCGCGATCGATAGTGCGATGGTGGGCCTCTCCAGGCAGGAAGAAAGATGAAAAGTCAAACTTCATGGTTGGACAAGTCTGTCCAAGACTTCTTTGGTCACTATAATTGGTTGGGAAAACCTTTAGAAACCCCAAATGGCTCGGCCCCCGGTCAAGTTATGAATTTAACCCAGCCAGTAGCAGACTTTTTTCAAGCTATTTCTTGGGAAGGAATTCCCGAAGTAGGCGCCCTACCTCTACCGCCACCCTTGCCAGTAATTTCTATTTCTGAACCAGCAGAAGTCACCATTGATGATCTATTCGACCTGTTTTAATCTGTGTGGGAAATGGAAAACAAAAAATATGGCAATTCCTTATCTCTCATCTTTCATATCTCCTCTCTCAAAATCCCTCCGTTAAATCCGTTAAATCCCGTACACTGCTCGTTGCCGAACTTCTTTCTTTATATCAATTACCGATTACCACTTAATTAAAATCATGCACCCTGAGATTGAGGCGCTGCTGGATCAGGCAGAAAACCGCTTTTTAAAAGGCGAAGAACTCATAGCTTTTAAGCGTCAAGCTGCAACTCTTGCCCAGCGCTTAAAAATTTACGAATTTTTGCGAGATAAGGAAGCAAGCATCTTCCAACCAGTAGCAGACAAGCTACAAGAAACATTCCCCGACGAAAAACAAGAAACCTTAGAACGATCGCTCAAACACTGGGTGTTAGTATTGCGGTATTGCGCTATGGCTATGCTGCTGAACGATCGAAATTTTCTAGAACAGCGCCTCCTAGATTGGCTTTCCGGCATAGTCGAAGCCCACCAAACTCAAAAGCTCGAAGCAACTGTTTGCGATCTGCTGCAAACTCGTTTAAAAGAACTGCTTTCCGAGCAAGCCAGGGCTATATTACAGCCATTTTTAGACCAAGCGCAGTCAATTGTGATTGACCAAGGTAATAAATAATAAGCAAATTCCCAATTCCCAATTCCCAATTCCTAATTCCCGATGATTAATATTGCCGACTTGCTCAAACAGCCCCGACTCCCTGGAAACTACTTTGCCAGCGATGCCTACGTCCGAGGTGACCTCGAACTCGGCTTGCTCGAAAACCGCCGGGGCGATCGGCTCATAGCGCTCCCAGAAACACTGATTCAAGCGATTTATATCGGCTTAGAAAAAGAAACTGGTCAAGCCTCCCGCCTCGTGCTTTTCAACTGCGGTCGCTGGTGGGGTAAAAACTTCTACGTGCGTTTTTGCGAAGAAGTCAGCGAATACTACGGTCAGCCAGTTTCTGAAATGGAAATGGTACAATTTCTTCAGTCCTTGCAACAGTGCTGGAAAACTCACGGATGGGGAACACTTGAACTGGACCCCAGCTATTCCGAACAGGGATTTTTAATAGTAAAAACTGCTAACTCTCTTTTTGCCAAAACAGCCCCCAAGTCTAAGCAGCCAGCCTGTTTTCTAGAAGCAGGTATTTTAAGTTCGTTCTTTAGTCAGCTTACAGGTCGAGAACTCCACTGCCTGCAAACCTCGTGCGAATCCTTGGGTTCGGACTGCAATCGCTTTATTTTAGGGCTGCGCGATCGCCTCCAACCAGCAGATATTTTCCTCGAAGAAGGACAAGAACACGAAGCTATTATCAGTCAACTTTCCCAAAAAAATTGACTTCTTTGACAGCTATTAGCAACAAACTAATAGCTGTCAAATCGATGGCTACCCAGCCATTTAATCCACCATCATCAAAACTGTGAGTTAAATGATAAAAAAGCTAAAGAGTTGGAAAATCTTATTTTAGCTATTTAAAGAAAACCAGATTATAACTAGGAGCTAGACAATTCATAACTTATCCTAGAAACTTATAAAATTTAAAAGCAATCACAACCTAAAACATTTTGCTAGAACTTAATGGACGCCAACGAACTTCTAAATCGATATGCAGCCGGCGAAAGAGATTTTAGACTGGCAAATCTGCGCGGCATTGTCTTGAGTCCGATCGATTTATACCGTTCCAGCGATGCCCCAACTCTAATCATGGCAAACCTCAACCAACACCAGCACCGACCCTACTTAATCGGTGCTAACCTCAGCGGTGCAGACCTCACCAAAGCCCATCTGAGCCGAGCCAACCTCAGCAAAGCTGACCTCAGCGGAGCCAATCTCACCGGCGCCAACCTCATGGCAGCAAGTCTCAGCGGAGCCAATCTCAGCGGAGCCACTCTCACAGGCGCCAACCTCGCCGGATGTCACCTGAATTGGGCAAATCTGACCGGAGCAATTCTCCCCAAGGCCAATCTCACAGGTGCAGATCTGAGCGCCGCCAACCTTACAAAAGCCGATCTGGGCGAGGCAAATCTAAGTAAAGCTTATCTGATTAAAGCCAATCTCAACGGGGTCAATTTCAAAGATGCCTGCTTAAGTCTAGCGAGTCTCAAAGAGGCAGACTTGACCGAAGCACAGCTCACCGGAGCTGAATTGTTCAAAGCCAACCTATCCGGAGCCAACTTAACCCGTGCTAACCTCAGCAAAGCCAAGCTGTTGCAAGCTAACCTCAGGCGAACTAACCTCACTCAAGCCTATTTAAACGGCGCGTGCTTGAGCGAATCAGACCTCAGCGAAGCTTGCTTGGATAGAGCCAATTTGTGCAAAGCAGACCTGAGCAAAACCTACCTGAGAAATATTACTTTGAATGGGTGCCATTTAAGCGGTATTAACCTCAGTGGGGCCGACCTCAGCGGTGTAGACTTGAGCCGCAAACTTTTAACTGGAATTAATATGGCAGAGGCATTGTTGAACGAAGCCAACTTGAGCGGTGCTTATCTGATAGAAGCTAACTTGAGCGGAGCTAACCTCAGCAAAGCCAACTTGAGCCTAGCCTATCTGATCAATGCCGACCTTTCTAATTCTTGCCTGCAGGAAATTGACTTGAGCAAAGCTAACCTGAGTAAAGCCAACTTGCAGAAAGCTGATTTGACAGGAGCCAACCTCCGGGGAGCCATTCTGACGGAGGCGGATTTGAGGGGAGTGCAGTTGATTGGAGCCACTCTTCCTAACGGCACAGTTTATCGCCATTAACCTGTCAACCCCCTTGATTATTTGCCGAGTAAAGTGCGGTTGTTGTCCAGAATCGGAAAAAATAAGTTCCTTTCTTCCACAGTGAGATATTGTTTGAGTACCTTTTTCATTACGTCGTAGGTCACGGTCGCAGTATTGCGAACTTGAACAGCGCCTAAAATAGTTTGCAACCAAAGCAGGAGCCGATCGCGCAACCGTTCAGTATCGTTAATCAACATTGCAGCAGCCGAATGCCTCAACACCTGCAAAATATCTCCACGGCACTTTTGGGTCACATCTTGAGTCCCCCGGCGAAATAAATTAGGGTCGAGAGACTGCATTTGTGCTTCCACTTGCCGCATAATTTCTGTCTCAGACGCTTGAATTTTTTTATAAGCACTGATCCGGTGATTCAAAGACTGAAAGTAGTCTTTCAAAAATAGGAGTTCTTCAGCACTGGCGTAGCGTCCGTCTGCTTCCGTGCTCAAACGCGCAAGTTGGCTCAACATAGATTTTGCTCTACTACTAAAATACAAACATATCAGTTTTAAGCTTCTTTTGTCCGAACTAAATACTGTCCTACTTGGAAGCGGGTTTCATTAAGCTGTGTAACGATCGAACGAGTAATTAACTTTCCCGATTCTACAACTACTTTACCCGTAATTGGGTGTAATAAATCTTGCTGGGCCCGACGGCCGATCAGAGCTTCGACATTTTCAATAGCATTAATGTACATCCCCGCAGGCAACTGTACAACCACACCCTCGCCCATAATTTGAGCCTGACAAGCCAGTCGCGAATTGGCTTTAGCTGTAGTAATGACTTCCAACGTCCTCCTCTCGCGGCGGTTCATGTCAGACAAGCCTTCCATGCCTTCTTTAATGTAAACGTGGCAGGTAGCGCACATTCCCCGCCCCCCGCATTCCTTGAGAACGTCTAAGTCTTTGGAAAGTAAGGCAGACAGGATATTCGATCGGGTTTCGACTGCCATTTCCTCCGCAATTGGATCTAGTTTAATAATTTTAACCATATTGATTTTTGCTCCTGTCAAGTTCAGTATTTAGCAAGTACGATCGACATATTCCAAGCCAAAAAAATTTGGCTAACACTCAAAAAGGTTACAATGGCTCTATCGCAGCATCGGCTTCCGGCTCTCTAACCCAGATAGTATAACCGCGCTTCTGTTTTGGTAATCGCTGTTCCGTCTGCCCTATTCTCCAGCTTAGCTGCGATTGCTAAAATCTTAGATTTTTCGTTGACGGTCTAGAAAAAACTGTAATAGTCGCGCTCGACTAAAATAGCAGCCACAGGTAGTTATATATCTCGCACCCGAATCCGGCAAGATTGCTACTGATTCCGAAACTCAAGGAGTTTAGTAGGTGCGACTGTGCGATCGCTCGATTGTCGGCTGAGAATCAACCTGAGATAACATAGGCTGTACCTGGCTAGCAATTTAAAAATTTGAATTTTTGTCAGAATTCTTTACATATTTTAATACTAGCTCAAGCTTTTTCTATAATTAGACCGATGCAACATTCTAAGTACCGCATTTTAGGGCTAGTCGGACAAGGACAATTTGGTCGAGTCTTTTGTGCCAGCGTTCGAGAAGCTCCCGCCCAAGACTCCCGCCTCACCAGCCAACTGGTCGCTCTCAAAGAACTCAGCCATCAAAAAGCCCCAACTAGCGAATTCTTGCGAGAGTTATGGTTTCTGATCACCTTGCAGCACCCTAACATTGTCACCTGCCGAGCTCTAGAACACACAGCTACAGGCAGGTACTTGGTTATGGACTACTGCGAGGGAGGAACCCTCCGCAACCTGCTCAAACAAGACCGCCCCTTGCGGCTGCTCGAAGGTTTGCAGCTAGTCATGGAAGTTTTAGCAGGCTTAGACTACGCCCACCGCCGAGGCGTAGTTCACTGCGACATCAAACCCGAAAATATCCTCCTAACTTTGGGTTCCAAAGGTTGGTCGCCCCGGCTGTCTGACTTTGGCATCGCGCGCCGCCTGCCAGAAATCGGTACCACTCGCCTCCACCAAGAAATTTCTCCCGACGCTACCGTAGGTTCCCCTGCTTACATGGCCC
The DNA here is from genome assembly GCF_036701825.1 of Microcoleus sp. MOSTC5. Lineage (NCBI taxonomy): Bacteria > Bacillati > Cyanobacteriota > Cyanophyceae > Oscillatoriales > Microcoleaceae > Microcoleus > Microcoleus sp. MOSTC5. The sequence goes on from NZ_JAUBRK010000114.1 coordinate 8,692, forward strand.
CAGAGAGGTTTTACGGTCTTTACTCTCCCATGTCAGATATATATGCAGTTGGAATTTTGCTGTTTGAGTTGCTAATGGGCTACCGTCCTTTCGGCGGAACCCCCGGAGACTTGAGGTGGGCGCACCTGAATCAACGCTTGCAATTTCCTGACGCCATCCCCGAACCTTTGCAAGCAATAGTCAAAAAATCTTTAGAAAAGCTGCCAGCCCGCCGTTTTGCCAGTGCTTCCCAAATGGCTCAAGCTCTGCGGCTGATCATGTACGACCCCGCTGTCAGACAATTAGGCGACTGCGTTATTCCCTGGGAAAATTCCACAACCAGTGGTGATAAAAGTCTCAAGTCGGAAACTGAGTCTTTACTGGAGTTTGAAGAGGAAAAAGCATCACAGTCGGCTATTAATTTACTTCGGACTGTGCGCTATTCGCTTTCGCAGCCAAAGCCACTGATACTTCCTGCACCGTTGACCGCTTTAATTGCCACTGAAACGTATCTCTATGCTGCTGTAGGTACAGAGGTGAAGGTTTGGTCTCAGCCGGGAAAACAGCTAGTTACAGGAGAAATGTCTATTTCTATTTCATTAATGCCGGAAATCGTGCGCGGCATTTTACCTGTTTCCCACGGCTGCTGCGTTCTCACTCCGCAAAAACTTTACTGGCTCAATAATCGCTCTTGGGAACCTCAGTGCCTGCTGGATATGGGTTTTAGGCAAGGCCCAGATGCTTTAAAAGCTGCTGTTGACTCTCACGGCAACTGGTTGACAGTAGCCGTTCCCGGCGAACTGCGTTTTTATTCTTTAGGGGGAAACAGCACTGCGGGTGATGGGGAAAAAGCCCTGAAGTTGATCGCTACTGTGCCGTTACCAGAACACTATTTACCAGAATTAATTTTTTTGGATCGGCGACACGTCTTAGCAGTTTGGCCGGACAACGAACCAAAAAATCCCCAAACTATTTTTAGAGTTTACACTCGGCGCGGCACGCCGGTGGGTTCTGTGCGGTTGTCTGCCAGCGTCGGACAGATCCTGTTGACACCTGAGCCTTATACTTTGCTGGGAATTCCCCAAGGTGGTAAAGCGGCGGTGCTGTTGATGAAATTGTGGCCCCTTAAGGTAGCGCGAATTCCCCTTGAAAGTTTGCCCGTGTCTGCTTGTGTTGCTAATTGGGGATGGGTATTGGCAGATGTTGGGGGACAGATAGAAGTGTTAAACAGTCAAGGGATTCAAGTAGGGAATTTTAGCAGCCCCGCCTCACCTCGGGCGATCGCTCCTTGGGGGAATAGAGGTTTGGTGATTGCTGTCAATACTGAGGAAGAGAGTCACTTGCACTTTTTAGATGTAGATGTTGAGGAGACTAACTCGCGATCGATCGTCCAAGGCTAATAACAGGGGTAACGGTCGGTGTTTCGGGGTTGCCCTAATTAATGAGAGTGTCGTTGCGGGCGATCGATCTAAGCATTGGCTTTGGCATCTTCCTCCAAAGGCTATGGAATAAGGTGGGTTACAGAACCGTACCCTGTGGTGATCGCTTTGTGAAAAAGGACTTGCAAGCGGGGGTTCATCGCCTCAATTGCAGACCCAACGTTCCCTGATTCAAGTCCAGCAAAGGCAGAGACTAATTATCGAGGACTCAGATTCAGCAACTACCAACTTGTGTAATAGTAAACCTCGCCCCGCAGCCTCACATTCTCAAAAAAGCTTGAATTCTGAGTAAGTCTCACGATGTTTGAGCTCTGAAAGATTTTAAATACCCTTGATGACAGACCCGGCCAAAAACCGTATTTGGGGGTCAAGAAGCAGCCCCAAGCCATAAAGAGGAGTCAGCCAGGGGATGGTCCAGCGCGGTGTAAGAGCCAAAACCCTGACTGTGTATGGCTTCCCCAAAAACTTTAAAATATTTTCGCAAAACGCTTGACAACTCAGGGGAGAGTTGATACATTAATAAAGCGCCAGAAGAGAAGCGGTTCACTGAACCGCCAACTAAAGGCAAAAAACTGAACCTAGAAAAAAGAATAGTTTGAAAGCTTAAAGCACTATTAACCTCGTCAAAAAAATCAAGATAGAGA